>NZ_LJRZ01000499.1:0-402 GCF_002742485.1 Pseudomonas sp. 2822-17 | reverse complement strand
AATGGCTTGGTATTATGGTTGTTCAGTTATTAGGAGATTTACACCGACTACATAAAGAAGGTTGGATATTTGGTGATTTAAAGCCAGAAAATTTATTAGTTACTGGAAATCCAAGTAGAGTAAGGTGGTTGGATGTTGGGGGGATGACAAGAGAGGGAAGAGCTATTAAAGAATATACAGAGTTCTTTGATAGAGGTTACTGGGGATATGGAGGTAGAAAAGCAGAACCTAGCTATGATCTTTTTTCTGTATCGATGCTTATGATAAACAGAGCCTACCCGTCTAGGTTTGAAAAGAACACAAGTCATGGACCCACATCACTACAAAGTAAAGTAGAGAAAAGTCGATATTAGCTCCATATGAATCGGTCATTAGAAATGGACTTGAAGGGAAGTATCAAAA
>NZ_LJRZ01000498.1:0-266 GCF_002742485.1 Pseudomonas sp. 2822-17 | reverse complement strand
ATGATACGCGAAGTGCTAAGTAAGTGTTTGAAAACAGCTTTACAGCTTCTGCTTCTGTTGAATCTGTAAATAAAACAGGAATACCGGTTTTTACAGCACCTTCATTTAGTAATGCAGCAAACACTTCCGCACGTTCTGATTGCTCCCCAACAATGATACGAGAAGGGTACAAGTTATCGTATAATGCTTTACCTTCACGAAGGAACTCAGGTGAGAACATGATGTTATTCGTATTGTATTTTTCTTTCACTGATTTTGTATATCCC
>NZ_LJRZ01000497.1:0-228 GCF_002742485.1 Pseudomonas sp. 2822-17 | reverse complement strand
CTCATATGTTGATGGAAAACTTTACGGTATCCCTTATTTACGTAGTACGCCAATTCTTTATATGAACGTTGATATGTTAAAAGAAGCTGGATTAGATCCTGCTGGGCCTAAAAACTGGGATGAGTTTGAAGAGTATGCACGTACGTTAACTATTCCAGGTGAGCAAGTGGGAATTTCAATGCCTGTTGGTATCTGGTTCTTCGAAGCATTTGTTGCCCAAGCTGGTGG
>NZ_LJRZ01000496.1:0-439 GCF_002742485.1 Pseudomonas sp. 2822-17 | reverse complement strand
AGATTATGCACTACGATTCCCAGATGTAGAAAACTACAACGAGGAAGAGATGGAAGCATATAATCGCGAATGGCATGAATATGGTGATGTTCGTGAGTGGGAAGCGTTAGGATTCGGAGTACGAACTTACCGCAAAATTAAAGCTCAGGAGCTTTGGAACCTCATTAATATATGTGCTACTTATTCTGCTGAACCAGGTATCTTCTTTATTGATAATGCAAATGAAATGACAAATGCGGAAGCGTATGGTCAAAAGGTAGTCGCAACAAATCCGTGTGGAGAACAACCACTTGCACCATTTTCTGTTTGTAACTTGGCAGCTGTCAATCTTGCAGAAATGGCTGATAAAGAAAACAAAAAGGTTGATTTTGACAAGTTAAAGCAGACAGTTGCTACTGGTGTGCGTATGCAGGACAATGTCATTGACGCAACACCATAT
>NZ_LJRZ01000033.1:0-230 GCF_002742485.1 Pseudomonas sp. 2822-17 | reverse complement strand
GTGCTAAAGGTGTCTGAAAGATATTGTCTCCTCGTTTTACTGCTGCTTTCTTATTTAAAAGTCTACTTCCTTCCTCATTTAAATATTGAACGATACCTTGTTCATTCAAAATGAGTAAACCAGGACTTTTTTCATTGTCTTCGTTCACTAAATTGAACATAAGTGCAGTTTGTGAAGTCAAATTAACACCTCCTCTTGGGTCTCAAGCAATGTAACAACATACAATATAT
>NZ_LJRZ01000495.1:0-388 GCF_002742485.1 Pseudomonas sp. 2822-17 | reverse complement strand
GTTAAACTATGTCCCATTTCATGAACAAAAACGATAATAAAGAGCATGATGATCTCTTTGAAAAAACCAGAAATTGCACCTGCTCCGAGTATTGCCCAAAATATTGGGTGGATATGGACTTTTTTAAGTACTTTAATCAATTGTAATCACTTCTGCAGGGTCTATAAATGTATTTCCATCTTTTAATGCAAAATAATAGACACCGATTCTATCATCATCTTCGTCCTGAGATACCGTTCCAATCAGATCACCTGGTTCAACAAAATCATACAGCTTCACTGAAACATCGTCCAACATTCCATACCAAGATTCAATACCATCATAATGCCTAATAACGACTACTTTTCCCAAATCTCCTTCTTCATCCTCACCAACAAACCTTACATCC
>NZ_LJRZ01000494.1:0-316 GCF_002742485.1 Pseudomonas sp. 2822-17 | reverse complement strand
CTTTGAACATAATCCCATGATCATATTCCCCTTCCCTATTCACTTTTCTCTAATCTACTATTACTAATACTAAAGTACCATAAAAATTGTCGAAATAGAATATAAATTAAAAGAAAGGTTTTTGGCAGAAGGTGCAAACCAAAAACCCTTTCACTAGAGTGAAAGGGTCCAAGATTAAATAAACCTTTCATTAAATCAAATCTTCACGTGCACGTGTTTTTAAGGTCTATTATCTATAAGTGAAACCTCGCCATAGTTTTTCTAATGGACCTATCTTAAATTTGTTAAGCCAGATTCTACTAATAACAATTTGGAA
>NZ_LJRZ01000493.1:0-233 GCF_002742485.1 Pseudomonas sp. 2822-17 | reverse complement strand
AGTGTTGCTTCTAGATGAGAGTAATCCTCCATATCAATTCGCACGAAATTATTGTGCTTTTTGGCGGTTTTCAGAATTCTAATCATATTTTCACGACAAAGACTACGATCCACATCTAACCATAATGATGTAAGTTTCAAAGATAAATTACTTTTCACTCCTGATTCTGCAATTGCCTCTAGTGTCATCACACACATATCAGCAGATGCTATTGCTTCTTCACGGTTGTAAAC
>NZ_LJRZ01000492.1:0-244 GCF_002742485.1 Pseudomonas sp. 2822-17 | reverse complement strand
CCTGTCAGGCATCAGGGCTCGCCGCGGTCATTAATGGTTAGGGTGGAAAAAGACGAATATCACAAAAAGACATTAAAGGAACTCCGCCTTAATAAGAATAGTTCCGTTGTCATCAGCAGGGTAATCAGAGGGGATAGAAGCTTTCTCGGGAGAAATGATACAGTTTTACTAAAAGGGGACGACCTTATTGTAGTTGGTTATCCTGAAGATATAGAACACTTTAAAGATCAAGTAGGATCAGAAG
>NZ_LJRZ01000491.1:0-275 GCF_002742485.1 Pseudomonas sp. 2822-17 | reverse complement strand
AGACTAAATATGTAATAAAAGGTATCCATTTTCTTTTTTTAAATAAGGTAATTGCCTCCACACTAAACGTTGAAAATGTCGTAAAAGCACCAAAAAAGCTAATACCAATAATGAGAAAAGGTCTTTGATCATATGCATTCAGAGGCACCTCACCATAGACAAAGCCTAAAAACACTCCTAATCCGAGTGCACCTAGAACATTTACAATTAACATAGCAGTTGGAATTGCTCGCATTTTTGTATTTTCCTTTATCCATACACCAAGAAGGTAACGT
>NZ_LJRZ01000490.1:0-297 GCF_002742485.1 Pseudomonas sp. 2822-17 | reverse complement strand
CTTCCATTCCTTTGACCCTAGTGATTTCATTGTCCATTCATCCACGTTTATAATTTCTTTAGAAATTCCTCTAATCGAAAGTTCCTGCTCTAATTTAGATTGCTGCTTAGATTTTTTCCTATCACGTTCATGTACTACAAGTGTTCCTGCTACAACATCTCCTAGTCGTTTATGCTTTGAATGAAAAAAAATCATTAAGATACCTAGTAAATAAGATGTGGGCAATGAATCAATGATTCTCAATAAGTTACGAATAAAGCTCGATAGTAGTGTAACACTGTGCCCATTTTCCTGTAT
>NZ_LJRZ01000489.1:0-293 GCF_002742485.1 Pseudomonas sp. 2822-17 | reverse complement strand
GTGGTGGAATTTGCTCTTCCAGTTCTTCCAATTCCATCTTGACCATGTCACGCATCTCATCATCAAGGTTTTCCTTAAGCATGCTTTTTGCTTCATCATACTGTTCTTTGATTTCCTTGTATTGACGATAAGTTGTCACTGTTTCTTCTATGTCTGACTGCTCTTTTGAGTAATCGCGTAGTTTCTTTGTATCACTGATTACATCAGGATCCATTAACAGTTCATTTAATCTTTCATAACGTTCTTCCACAGCTTGTAGCCGATCAAACACTATTCTTCACCTCATTTAATAA
>NZ_LJRZ01000488.1:0-303 GCF_002742485.1 Pseudomonas sp. 2822-17 | reverse complement strand
CCCACTCAGGTTCTTCTTTAATTTCAACTTTTTTACATAGGTTCTTATGTGTTTTTTTAAATTCAGGTATAATTTTTCGGAGTACATCCATTAAATCATTCGGATCTCTACTACTATGCCAGTCTGCTAAAAGTGCAAGTTGCCAACTATCTAGTTTGCTTCTTTCACCTTCATATTTTGCCCAATCCCCGAATGCATTAGGTTGCAATCCTTTATCCATATACCAAGCAATTGCCATAGACATCCTTAAATTATCCAAGCAATTTAGGGCATAATACATTTCTTCTCTGTTTACCCTTCGAT
>NZ_LJRZ01000487.1:0-440 GCF_002742485.1 Pseudomonas sp. 2822-17 | reverse complement strand
CACGTATTTCAGGCCATATGTTTGAAGGGGCACTTGTAGCTGGTTTATTATCCATTGGAGCCGAGGTAATGCGTTTAGGCGTTATCTCCACTCCAGGTGTAGCATTTTTAACAAAGGCCTTAAGTGCAGATGCGGGCGTTATGATTTCTGCTTCCCACAACCCTGTAGAGGATAACGGGATTAAGTTTTTCGGATCTGACGGTTTCAAGCTTTTAGATGCGCAAGAAGCAGAAATAGAAGCGTTATTAGAGAGAGAAGATAATATGGAAGATGAATTACCACGTCCAATTGGTGGGAATATTGGGCAGGTAAATGATTATTTCGAAGGCGGACAAAAGTATCTTCAATTTTTAAAACAGACGATTATGGAAGACTTCTCTGGACTTCATATAGCGTTAGACTGTGCGCATGGAGCGGCGTCTCCACTTGCAGCTCACTTA
>NZ_LJRZ01000032.1:0-229 GCF_002742485.1 Pseudomonas sp. 2822-17 | reverse complement strand
AATTTATAGTATTGCTAGGATGATAACAAAGGAATATAATTGGATTGATTATATAAGTATATTTTAAGGAGAAATGTAAAATTATGAAAAAAGCACTCATAGTGATTGGAATATTACTGTTAACCTTGGTCGTTTCAGTAGGCGGTTATGGATTTTATATGTATAAAAGTGTTCAAGGAACGGTTGATAATAAAATGCACCAACCTTTGGAACGCGAAAAGTCTGAGAA
>NZ_LJRZ01000486.1:0-348 GCF_002742485.1 Pseudomonas sp. 2822-17 | reverse complement strand
GAGTAGAATTAACAACGCAGAACTGGAAACACTCATTGCCCAGCTCCCTCCTAAGCTCGATGTGATGCAACTAGAAGAATTAACTTCACAAGCTACAAAGGAGAAATTACGACCGTTTGTTTTATCTTGTTATATAGAAACTGAAGTTGCAAATAAAGACGGTGAGTTGAAGAAACAATGGCTACTTAATGATCAACTTCCGTTTAATAACTTAGAGCGACTACTTGCTGTTTTAGACAACATCGGTTATATGAACGTAAAAGATGCTGCTTTTGCTTCCGCGAAAGGGACTGCAAAGTGCTTGGTGAAAAACTTTATGGGACAGGAAAAATAAGGTCGGAAGATAAC
>NZ_LJRZ01000485.1:0-261 GCF_002742485.1 Pseudomonas sp. 2822-17 | reverse complement strand
GTTTGGGATACAAGAATTCAAAAAGCATTCGGTCCAAAAGTAAACTTCGATATGATGGCAAACATTGTAGACAACCCAATTGCATTAGCGCTATACATTATTTCCATTCTTGCAGCATCATTTCACTTAGCTAATGGGTTATGGTCTTTTGCTGTAACTTGGGGAATTACAATCTCACCTCGCTCTCAACAAATCGCAACATACGTAACTATGGCAATTTTTATTGTTATGTCCTATATAGGAATCCGAGCAATCTTAGCA
>NZ_LJRZ01000484.1:0-370 GCF_002742485.1 Pseudomonas sp. 2822-17 | reverse complement strand
AGATACACCAGGTGGGTTTGTTGATGCAGCTGGAAATATAGCTACTTTAATCAGAAATACACCTATTCCTACTACTGCATTTGTTGTGGATCAAGCTCTTTCTGCGGGGGCGTACATCTCTCTTAATGCAGATCAGATCGTCATGAAACCAGGATCTACAATGGGGTCAGCGTCGGTTATTGATGGTTCTGGAAATGCTGCAGAAGACAAGGCACAATCTGCATGGCTAGCAGAAATGCGGCAGGCTGCTGAGCTAAATGAGCGTGATCCTATCTTTGCATTAGCAATGGCTGATCCATCTATAGATATACCTAAATCGCCAGAAGGAGAAATACTAACGTTAACTCCAACAGAAGCGATGGATATAGGA
>NZ_LJRZ01000483.1:0-686 GCF_002742485.1 Pseudomonas sp. 2822-17 | reverse complement strand
GGCTCATGTCCCTTGGCCCGTTGAACCTGGTAGTCCACCGCCACAATGCGGCCCGACTCATAGCGTAAAAACAGCGCGAAACCGACACCGTTATCCAGCCGTTCAATGCGCCCTAAATGGTCCCGACTAATCCGCAGGCGGTTGTCATACGCATCACTGATTGAAACCAGCACCCCATCGCGAAAGTGATAAAACCGCGACGCCTGTACCAGCACTAACTCATCCGGCAAATCCCCCAGATAAATCGCCGCTTCAGCCAGGCTATTGGTGATTGCAGGTCGAGCAACTGTCGGCAGTGGAAACTCAGTCGAGCGGTTCTCATGATCCGTCCACACCACTGAATCACCTGACACGACAAGCCGATGCGCCAGCGAATGACTCCAGCCAAACCCCAGCCCGACATCCATTTCCACCGCACTGGTGCGATACAACCGTGTCCACTCAAACGGCAGAATTCCGACCAACGTGCCATCGGTGAGGGTGAGTAATTCTTCGCCGGTGACCATCGACACCGGGCAGCCGTTGGTCACGGTCTTATCCGAAGAAGCCGCCACATCCCCGTTCGGGTTTTTCCCCGAAACAGGCGCATCGTCCACAGACTCTTTTTGCTTCAACACCGCGTTCTGCCGCGCCCGCCAGCGCATCTGCATCGTGCCCTGCTTAAGCCCGCCCACCACCCCGCGAAC
>NZ_LJRZ01000482.1:0-327 GCF_002742485.1 Pseudomonas sp. 2822-17 | reverse complement strand
CAGGAAAGCAGACATTCGCCCACTCATCTTTCTGGTGTCTTGAAAGGTTGGCATCAGTCACTTTCTTCCAAACCATGTGACTAAATGCT
Source organism: Pseudomonas sp. 2822-17 (assembly GCF_002742485.1). Lineage (NCBI taxonomy): Bacteria > Pseudomonadati > Pseudomonadota > Gammaproteobacteria > Pseudomonadales > Pseudomonadaceae > Pseudomonas > Pseudomonas sp. 2822-17. The sequence goes on along the minus strand of NZ_LJRZ01000482.1, from coordinate 238 downwards.
CGATGTACATATTTCGGATATAACTGTATCCAAGGATAGTAATTCAGTAGATCCAAAGCTTCTTCCCATTCAGTCACTACATTGTTGAAACTAGAATAACTTTGGTCCAGAACTTTTTCCTTTTTATTGTGGTCGTCCTTTTGAATGGAATGCTCGTCTAAATCATCAAACATCTCATTTACATTTTTCCGAAAAGCCCATTTCCCTTCGTCATTCTGTAATCCTAACAATTGGATAC
>NZ_LJRZ01000481.1:0-268 GCF_002742485.1 Pseudomonas sp. 2822-17 | reverse complement strand
TGGTAAACCAATATAGATATAAAGCATTTGCACTAGTATTGGAGTACCTCTAATAATGTTTACATATGTGTTCGCAATAGCTTTTAAAAGCCAGTTTCTAGCAATACTAAATAGTCCTAAAGTTAAACCTATAACTACAGCAATTAAAAGTGAGAAAACTGTTATTTGTATCGTTACCCAGAGCCCTCTCATTAGGACTGGCATAGCATCCATAATTACTTGTAAAGCATCGATTGTCGTTCACCTTCCTTATCTTATTGAAGAAAAA
>NZ_LJRZ01000480.1:0-230 GCF_002742485.1 Pseudomonas sp. 2822-17 | reverse complement strand
TTTCTTCACCATGTGTTTTTAACTCTTCATCTTCAATCTCATCTAAAAATCCAATTGATAATTGGAATTCTTCGAACGCTTCGTCAATGATCGCTTTCTCTGCTTCCATGATAGAACGTCTCTCTTCTGCAGATTCAATCGCTTCTTGTGCAATACTTTCTAGCTCTTCAAGATAAGAGATATCACGTAATGACTCATACTTTTTAAGCTCATTATTTTCAGCCTCGTTT
>NZ_LJRZ01000479.1:0-578 GCF_002742485.1 Pseudomonas sp. 2822-17 | reverse complement strand
GGGGTTTCTTCGTCGGTCGCGGTGAAGGTACCAGCGACGGTGCCCGCAGCAGCCGAGTTCTCTTCCAGGGTGTTAGCAGCAACCGTGATCACCGGCACATCGTTGTGCAGGTTGACGGTCGGTTGGCCGCTGTTGCTGGAGTTGGCGCCTGATGGATCGGTAACGGTCAGATCGATCTTCGGCAACTGGTTGCCGGCGTTAACGAAGTCAGCGCCTTTTTGGGTCAGCACAACGTTGTTGCCGGAGATGCTGTAGTAGCCATCGGCGTTGCTGGTGCCCGTGAAGGTGATGGTCAGGCCATCGCGTGGGGTTTCTTCGTCTTTGGCAACGAAGGTACCGGCGACAGTGCCCGCAGCAGCCGAGTTTTCTTCCAGGGTGTTAGCTGCAACCGTGATCACCGGCACATCGTTGTGCAGGTTGACGGTCGGTTGGCCGCTGTTGCTGGAGTTGGCGCCCTGAGGGTCGGTAACAGTCAGGTCAATCTTCGGCAACTGGTTGCCGGCGTTAACGAAATCAGCGCCCTTTTGGGTCAGCACAACGTTGTTGCCGGAGATGCTGTAGTAGCCATCAACGTTGCT
>NZ_LJRZ01000478.1:0-442 GCF_002742485.1 Pseudomonas sp. 2822-17 | reverse complement strand
GGACTGGAAGGATTCAATTAAATGAAGCACTTCAAACCGAAACCCTCGTTTATCCAGGGTCAGTATCCTTTGGTAAGTGGCTTCGTACAGACAGTCGTTTGGAAAAAACAGTTGAAATAACAATTGAAAACTTATCAGACGAACGAAAGCGTTATACGGTGGAGCCACCGTTTAGTGTACCAGACGGCATTCAGTGGAAGGTTCCATTTTCCATGTACTTATCACCAGGTGAAAAGAAAACTGTTCCTATAACGATGGAGGTTTTTCCTCCAGTTTTTGAAGAAGGTATTTTTCACGATGAAATTAAAGTGACGAGTGGAAGTGAAACCATTTCTGTTCCGTTTCTATTCTTTGTGGAAGAACCTGAGTACCCTAGGTTAATGGCGTTTATGATTGAGCAAAAATCAAATCCTGAGGAATATCACTACGAGGTGTATTTACC
>NZ_LJRZ01000477.1:0-257 GCF_002742485.1 Pseudomonas sp. 2822-17 | reverse complement strand
GTGATGCAATGATCGCGCCCCAGTGATGCATCGTATTATACAGTGCAAGGATTGTTGCTTCTTGACCACCATGAGCATTACTTGCAGAAGACATAGCACTTACTACTTTGTTGGCAAGTTTTCCATTAAACCATAATCCACCTGTTGTATCTAGGAACTGTTTCACCTGTCCAGGTATATTCCCAAATCGAGTCGGTGTACTGAAAATAAATGCATCTGCCCATTCAAGGTCATCTAATGTTACTTCAGGTACATCC
>NZ_LJRZ01000476.1:0-259 GCF_002742485.1 Pseudomonas sp. 2822-17 | reverse complement strand
AGGTAGTTAACATTCCCGTAATTACAGTTGGGGCCATAAGAGAACCTAAATTTGTGGATGATGTTATTGCATCTAAAAAAGCGGATTTTGTTGCAATTGGCCGAGGTCACATTGCAGATCCTGAATGGGTTTGTAAAGTAGCTGAGGGAAGAGAAAAAGAAATTAGAATGTGTATTTCATGTTTACATTGTATCTATTCAAAAGCACATATAGAATGTTCTATCAACGCAAGGGTAGGTAGGGAGCTGGAGTTTAAAAA
>NZ_LJRZ01000475.1:0-368 GCF_002742485.1 Pseudomonas sp. 2822-17 | reverse complement strand
AATTACCTGAAGACACAGTTGAAATCTCAGTAACGGATAATTATTTAACTACTTTGAAATCTGGTTCATCTGAATTCAATCTTAATGGTTTAGACCCAGAAGAATATCCTCGATTACCAGAAATTGAAGAAAGTAATATTTTTAAAATGCCTACAGATCTGTTGAAAAACATTATTAGACAAACTGTTTTTGCAGTATCAACTGTAGAAACAAGACCGATTCTAACAGGGGTTCACTGGACAATAGAGGATAGTGTTTTAACGTGTACCGCGACAGACAGTCATCGTTTAGCAATGCGACATGCTAAAGTTGAAACTAAATCAGATCAACTAGAGTTTTCAAATGTTGTTATACCAGGTAAAAGTCTT
>NZ_LJRZ01000474.1:0-456 GCF_002742485.1 Pseudomonas sp. 2822-17 | reverse complement strand
GTCTATCTCAACTTCAGATAGTGTGAATGCATTTGTTCATAAAGATGAGGAAGACTCCTATAGTTATTCTGTTGAATTGTTTTATGACGATGAAGAATTATTTGACGAAGATGGGAACTTAATTGCACCAATTGAAGAAAATCAAGTAATTGGTAAACTTGTCATTGAGTATACAGGATCAGATGAAAAGAGTTACATTAAAGGAGCAGGTCAATCCATTAATTCAGTAGATATCGTGACGGATACTAGTGTTGAACAAGCTGGTTGGTTTTCACTAATGATGCGTGGAATAGGTGGCTTTTTCTCTGGTATTTGGAATTCCGTAGCTGATACAGTCCGTGGATGGTTCTAATTTTTGGTTGTTTGTAGTGGAGGCGACGTCCTCCACTATTCCTTTATATAAAAGTACTTACATAACATAGAATTAACTTTAGCGGGCAAAATGATAATAAATAC
>NZ_LJRZ01000473.1:0-410 GCF_002742485.1 Pseudomonas sp. 2822-17 | reverse complement strand
AGGATATATGACTTGGTCATTATTAGATAATTTTCAATGGGCAGAAGGATATACGATGCGTTTTGGGATTGTTTTTGTGAATTACAGGACCCAGGAACGTATAAAAAAAGAGAGTTACTATTGGTATAAACAAACGGTTAGCAATAATTTTTTTGAAATATAATTTAATATGAGTTTTTCGAAAGCGCTTTACAACTAGTGTGGTAGTCATTTTCTTAGAGAACATGTTGGATTCATTATGTTAAGGAGGTGAGTTTTCTAGTTTAACTTAACCTGGTAATACTGTTTTACTTTAGAATCTAAAAATGCAAGGGGGAAATTGTAATGTCAAAATTGTTAAAGCTTTTAGCAGTTATGTTATTTATGTTGTTATTCGTAGTAGCTTGTAATGGAAACGGTGATTCTGAAAC
>NZ_LJRZ01000472.1:0-230 GCF_002742485.1 Pseudomonas sp. 2822-17 | reverse complement strand
ATGAACATTTCCATATTGTTCATCCCTATAGCTAGTTTTGAGCCTTTTACAGAAGACTCATTAAACATTTTGATTAACTCAGGATTTTCGATCGTAATATCAGTTGAGTCCAATAACTCAGATGCCAGTTCACTTGGATGGAGCTTCGGTAGATCTTGCGATGGATTTGGATAGGTATTATCTTTTGAAATATCTAAAGCTGAATCTGGAACCAGCTTGTCTTCTTCCTT
>NZ_LJRZ01000471.1:0-229 GCF_002742485.1 Pseudomonas sp. 2822-17 | reverse complement strand
ATCTTATGGTTTCAATAAACAAAATGCTAAGAACTTTTAGGAGGAACTATAACTATCTCCATAGTTTTTTGTTGATTTTCCTACTGTTTATTGTCTAAAATAGTATGGGAAAGACAACTCTAGTTAACAAAAGAATTTTGATAAATAAGATAGCCTTTGATTTAAAACGATTGTTTTGCAACCGGAGGCAAGGGTGTTTGTCAGCTGAAAGGGGTGAAATACATAATGG
>NZ_LJRZ01000470.1:0-243 GCF_002742485.1 Pseudomonas sp. 2822-17 | reverse complement strand
GTGCTTAGCAAGTGTATATGGGGAACTAATTATAACTGGTTTATTATTTTGTAATACAACAAATTTCAATTTACTAACGCTCTCAAAATATAAACTGGTGATGTAATACTTGAAAACGTTGAGATTCATCATAGATTGTGGGTTCGATCCCGGCCATCGGCGTTATTTTTTCCACAAATAACAGTGATTATGGACTAAATGTATTCTTTGCCTATCTACAGATTTATAGATAGGTGTTTTTTG
>NZ_LJRZ01000469.1:0-458 GCF_002742485.1 Pseudomonas sp. 2822-17 | reverse complement strand
GTATAGATAGTATGTCTAGATTAGGACGTGAAGGTGTCATAGTGGTTTCTTCACCTGACCTATAACCTAATCCAGCAATGTTACTATATTCTTGTTCTGTTTCTATTTGTTTTAATAGTTGTTTAAAAGTTTCTTCACCTTCAGCTACTCTTTTGGATGCGGCATTTGTCTTCATTTGGATATTATTTAGAATTTGACTAATTTCTCCTGTTGATTGTAAAGAGTGCTCTGCTAATTTTCTAACCTCAGTTGCAACAACAGCAAAACCTCGTCCACTCTCTCCAGCACGTGCCGCTTCGATCGCTGCATTTAAAGCCAACAAGTTTGTCTGATCAGCAATATCGGAGACAGTATTAAGAATATCTCCAACTTTAGATGTATATTCATTTAACTCATTCATTTCATCAGCAGTTAAGTTCATAATACTATTTATTTCAGACATCTGATTGTTAAGTTGC
>NZ_LJRZ01000468.1:0-458 GCF_002742485.1 Pseudomonas sp. 2822-17 | reverse complement strand
TCTTGGACCTGGAATTAATATAAAACGTAATCCCCTTTGTGGACGTAATTTTGAGTATTATTCAGAAGATCCATATTTTTCAGGGGAAATGGGGGCTGCATTTATTAACGGAGTACAATCTAAAGGAATAGGCACGTCCATAAAGCATTTTGCCGTGAATAATCAAGAGGACTATCGCATGACTATCAATGCTGTCGTTGATGAACGGGCACTCCATGAAATCTATCTCACTGGCTTTGAGATGGCAATAAAGGAAGCCAAGCCATGGACAGTGATGTGCTCCTATAACAAAATTAATGGTACCTACGCTAGTGAAAATAAGAAACTACTTACATGTATTTGGCTGATGAGTGGCAATACGATGGTGTTGTTATTTCAGATTGGGGTGCAGTGAATGAAAGGGTTCTTGGACTTAAAGCGGGGCTTCAGCTTGAAATGCCTGGTGGCGGTAAAGATAA
>NZ_LJRZ01000467.1:0-234 GCF_002742485.1 Pseudomonas sp. 2822-17 | reverse complement strand
GATGGACTAGTAAAGGTAATGATATCAACTTGGTTGGACTTTATAATCTGATTTAGTTTCTCTCTATTGGAAGTATTATAAATCGTTTCATAGACAAAAGGAGCGTCCACTTCTATATTTCTACTCCTACATACATCAATGAAGTAATTACTTGAAAGATTACTTCTAGGGAAGAGAATTCGCTCATCAGAAACAACCTTAGAAAGGGCCTCTGTTAAATGGAACCCATCATAT
>NZ_LJRZ01000466.1:0-296 GCF_002742485.1 Pseudomonas sp. 2822-17 | reverse complement strand
TTGGAAGAATAAATACAAAGAAGTGAGTTTAGATACTCAAGTCACAATGAAAATCAAGCGACCTGGTGCCGTCAATCAACCTCCGTGGATTGATGAAGAAGAATAATCTTTAGAATGGGGAGAGACTAAGGTTTTGTTGTATGCAAGAGAATTTCATTAGTTAGCATCATAGAGCAGTTGAGGTAGGTGGTGAAGCATTATGCCTTTTTATATTTTTCTATGTATTATCTTGTATTGTTTCACTTGGTTTGATTTGAAACGAAAAAGAAGTAGGTTCCGTACTTATTTAGTAGTAT
>NZ_LJRZ01000465.1:0-234 GCF_002742485.1 Pseudomonas sp. 2822-17 | reverse complement strand
GTTATAAATCGTGTATAATTAGTATTGAATATTTTGTATAGAAGGTTATGGTTATACAACGTCAGTAGGACACTTCATATAGAGAGTGTGGATCGGATGACCTTGTGAGTATCGTCGGAACCAATAGGCTAACTTTACTGGAAGCGTAGCAGTAAAGTTTTTATTATGTTAGAAAAAAAGTGTTTAGTTGAGGGCACTTATTTTTTTGCAATAAAATTTACTAGTTTTATATTC
>NZ_LJRZ01000464.1:0-313 GCF_002742485.1 Pseudomonas sp. 2822-17 | reverse complement strand
GCCAAACTCCACCGAATTTATCACCTGTCCAAATATAAAATCAGGATTAAAATGTCCCTTTTTCAGTAGTTCTAACAACTCTTCTTCGTCAGTAGCTAAGTTATGTGCATCATATTTTTCAATAGCGTCTTTTGCAATTTCTACCATTTCGTTTTCTGTTAATGTGTTCTCTGCCTCAATATCCTCCAAGGCAATAGATAACCACTCCACTTCAACATCTTCCGTAGCTTCTTCTGTAACTTCTTCCTCAAATTCTTCCTCAATATCTATCTCGACAGATTCCTTTTCTCCAGCTTCCACCTGATCGACTACC
>NZ_LJRZ01000463.1:0-2089 GCF_002742485.1 Pseudomonas sp. 2822-17 | reverse complement strand
TTTGGACGGCGTATCAGCAAGACTGTCGACGGTTTAACCACGGAGTTTTTCTGGCAAGGCGACAAGCTGATCGCCGAGCACCATGCGGATCGCCACCGAAGCTTCATCTACGAACCCGACAGCTTCCGCCCGTTGGCACTACTGGAAGGCTTTGGGCCAAGCGAAACCCAGCCCTACCACTACCAACTCGACCACCTCGGCACGCCGCAGGAACTCACAGACCCAGACGGCGAAATCGTCTGGTCCGCGAATTACCGCGCCTACGGTCAGATCGCCCGGCTCGACGTAAGCAAAATCGACAATCCGCTGCGGTTTCAAGGGCAGTACTTCGATGCGGAAAGCGGGCTGCACTACAACCGTCATCGCTACTACAATCCAGATGTTGGCCGCTACCTGACGCCGGACCCGGTGAAGTTGGCGGGTGGGATCAATGCCTACCAGTACGTGCCGAATCCGACCGGGTGGGTGGATCCGCTGGGGTTGAGCTCGTGCCCAGGTGGGGATGGATGCAAACCCACACACGATGCTGATAAGCCGGAAAAATATGCCAAGGTAGACGAAGGCGATGCCAAGATACCAAAGGGCGCTGACAGTAAGCTTTCTAGAAACGGTGCATTTAGAAGAGCAAAAAAAATAGGTGGCGTTCCAAAAAATCAACACCCTTCAATAATACGAAAAGTTAAGATTACCGACCAAAACCAACACGTCGAAGGTAGAGTCTATACATTTGAACTACTTGAACGACAAATAGAAATTCTTGAACATTCACTGGGCCATAAAAAAGGTAACCTTGGCCCACACTTCAATACGGAGGCCAGCATTGATGGAAAATCTGTACCGTTAAAAAACCATGCAGACAATCATTCATATTTTAAGAGGCGAACATGAAAACTGTATTTATAAAGAAGATTGGCATCCATCCTTGGGATCAGACACATCATAGCGACGATGAACAGTTCGTAACAATTACGCTACTCAATCAAGACTATGCAAGCGTTTGGAAGACTTGGTGTGAATTCAGCTCATCGCTTGCGCAACATTGGCCAAAAATTGTTCAATGGCATACAAAACTGGCGCCTTACTTCAATAATTCCCAAGAGTACTTATCACTCAAGAATTTTGCTAAAACTTCAACCCCAGGAGACGTTCTTAAAAAACATGAATTAACAGAGATTTACTCTCAAGTAACCTTACTCAACCCTGACCCTTTCAAAATAGATCCTACACGAATGGCAGTTTACCGGACCTGTATAACGTTAATGCAAAAGCAAAATAGCAAAAACGAAAACACTTGGCGCAGGTTAAGTGACCTCGACTGCATTTCAACCACTGACGACATAAAACTAGTGCTCGCCGACAACCTCTCTATATCTTTCAGATTTTACGACGCAGAAACTCATGGTACAGCTCAGCTCATTTGTCACTCAGAACATTTACCGATCCTGAGTGATATCATTCAAAAAATGGACATTAATGAAATCCAGCAAAAAGATATTTACACATATATTCACAGCTAGAGGCAGGTTACAAAAAGTAGAATTACAACATAATTTTATTGGCTACCAGACAGCTGGAAAGCGAGGCACGGGCGGTGCCAAAAGAGGTCATGTCCTATTGGAACTACTCCCTATAAGCAGGTCCAGGATGGGTACCCCTCAATGAGCTACCTTAAAACAGAGATCAATGAAGCTTTAAATGACTTATGTATTCAACATAAGGAGCCTAACCCGGAAGAACTGAATGCCTTGACCGTTTCTCTTTGTCGATATTTTTTCAGGGAAGGAGAGAACATCCTCGACCCAACTTGCCTGATAGCTAAGGGTACTGAATACAACCCAGGCTTTTGGCAGGAAATATCAAAGCGGATTCAGTGTAACCATCTGCTCCTAGTTGTCTTCGATACCGCCTACAGAGCCTGGGAAATCGGAGACTCACTCCAACTTCAACAAGTCTTATCTGAGACGACTGGATATCCGTTCTGGGTGACTGATATAAATTTATCGTTCTTGGTTTTCATGGATGACCATAGCTGCGTAAGTTGGGCTTAAGCTAACGAAACGCCCATCACCCCCACGCCACCACCAACAAC
>NZ_LJRZ01000462.1:0-385 GCF_002742485.1 Pseudomonas sp. 2822-17 | reverse complement strand
TTCCTGGAAAGCATTCTCATTAATCGCTTCTTTCGCATCGTTTTGTATCAAACGTAATTGTGCCATGTACGTCTTTTTCTGTTCATCGGTCAATTCGGTGTATTGTACCGATTCCATTTTGTCAGGAAGCTCTGTTAAAACATCCTTTTTTAATCGTCTCAATACAAAAGGACGAACTCTCTTTGCAATTTTATCCTGATCCATCGTTTTAAACGCAGACTTATTTTTAAACAGACCAGGAAGAACTAGATCGATAATTGCATATAGCTCATTCAAAGAGTTTTCTATCGGTGTCCCACTCAATGCAAAGGTGTGCCCCGCTTTAATCCCCTTCACAGCTTTAGACGTTTTTGTCCAATCATTTTTAACATACTGAGCTTCATCT
>NZ_LJRZ01000461.1:0-392 GCF_002742485.1 Pseudomonas sp. 2822-17 | reverse complement strand
CTTAACGCATCCAAAATACGAAATGATTTATTCATACTGTGTACCATCTGCCGGAATAAAACCACTTTGCGCATACGTGGATACTCATTTTTTCGCAAATAATGTCGCTCTTCACGATAAAGTGTATATAAATTCTCAATCTTACTTAAGGATCCTTTCAGCCTCGGAAGGTCCTTCTTTAATGCACGAAAATCCCCTTCATGACGAGTCACGACGCGGATCCACTGGATGATGTGGTCGTTCGTATCAGCAACCTTGTGGTAGAGCAAATTCTCGTGTTTTGGCGGTAAAAATATCATATTAACAATAAATGCTGAAATGACTCCAATAAATATGAGTAAAAATCGGTTGGTAGCAAAATGAATAAAGTCATCAGTAGGGCTACCCATGAT
>NZ_LJRZ01000460.1:0-263 GCF_002742485.1 Pseudomonas sp. 2822-17 | reverse complement strand
ACTTTAAACCGTGAAAAGTATGGACTAGAAACAATACGTAATATTAAAGATGGTCTTGTGGCAGGTGGCCATCAAGTTAAGACTTTCGAAGGGGATAAAAATATCATATCAAAGCTAGAGGAATTTATGCCTTCAGTTATTTCAGGTGAACGTCCTGGTCTTGTGTTTAACCTAAGTTATGGTATTCAAGGGAAAGGGCGTTATATGCACGTTCCTGGAATATTAGAGATGATTGGCGTACCTTATGTAGGATCAGGTCCAGA
>NZ_LJRZ01000031.1:0-229 GCF_002742485.1 Pseudomonas sp. 2822-17 | reverse complement strand
GTGACTGGTATATTGAGATGGCAAAGTTACCACTTAATGGAGATGATGAAGAAGCAAAGCAGACAACACGTTCAGTTTTAGCTTACGTGCTTGATCAAACAATGCGACTTTTACACCCATTTATGCCGTTTATTACAGAAGAAGTGTGGCAGCACTTACCTCATGAAGGTGAGTCTATTACAGTAGCAGCTTGGCCTAAAAAGGAAGAGTCATTAATGGATCAACAAGC
>NZ_LJRZ01000459.1:0-323 GCF_002742485.1 Pseudomonas sp. 2822-17 | reverse complement strand
CATCTCAATACATCAACATTGACATTGACATTGACATCAACAATACTTTTTCAGAGAATGTTAATCTGAAATTTCAAGAGATTTTTCTCCTGAACAAATGCTTCATTTCTTCTCAATTGCTTAGTGCTTGGTTGTACTTGTACAAACAATAGAGTGTACTCACTTACTTTTTCAAATCGTAAGGTAGATTCTTAGTATTGAATCTCAAGCCTTAGATTTAAGATTCGAGTCTATTATCTGCACTTTCTGGTGCTTCCTCTGGTCCACGTGTCTCAGCCGCTTCTTCAGAGTCCATTGAAGGTAAAGCAGTCATGGGCTGATCC
>NZ_LJRZ01000458.1:0-2213 GCF_002742485.1 Pseudomonas sp. 2822-17 | reverse complement strand
GACCACAGCCGCCACACCCTGAGCGTTCGCAACGTCAACGCCCACCTCGACGTCCTGGCCTTCAAAAGCCAGGAACGCCTAAGCGAACCGTTCGCCTACCACATCGAATTCACCAGCACCGAGCGCGACCTCGCCGCCGAAACCCTGCTCGGCCAGCACGCCCGCTTCAGCCTGCACGCCCCGGCGCAAAAACTGCCCTTGCTGGGGCTGACGCCGCCCCCCATCAAGCCCCTGCGTAGCCTGCGCGGCGTGGTCACCGGCTTCAGGCGCCAGTGCGGCTCCAACGACCAGGCCAGCTATGAAATCACCCTGCAGCCACGCCTGGCCCTGCTCGCGCGCGGTCGGCAGTTTCGCATCTACCAGCACCAATCGGTGCCGCAGATCGTCGACAGTCTCCTGCGCAGCCGCCACGACTTTGAAGGCCAGGACTTTCTGTTCAGCCTCAAACGCGACTACCCCAAGCGCGAACAGGTCATGCAATACGGCGAAAGCGACCTGGCGTTCATCACCCGCCTGCTGGCCGAAGTGGGCATCTGGTACCGCTTCAGCAGCGACGAGCGCCTGGGCATCGATGTGGTCGAGTTCTGCGACGACCAACGCTTGTACCAGTTCAACGTCGAGCTCCCATACCGCCCGCAGTCGGGCCTCGGCAGCACTGCCCAGGACGGCGTGTGGAACCTGCAATCGAACCACCAGGTGGTCGAGCAACAGGTGCATGTTCGCGCCTACCACCACCGCGAAGCCCACGCGCACCTGAGCGGCGAGATTGACCAGACTCGCGGCGCCAAAACCACCTACGGCGAGGCCTACCACTACGCCGAACCCTACACAGCGCTCGGCGACCGGCTGGATCAGGACGAAGACCTGCTCAGCGAAAGCGGCCACTTCTACGCACGCCTGCGCCACGAGCGCTACCTCAACGATCAGACCCACCTCGCCGGCATCACCAGCAGCGCCACCCTGGCCCCAGGCCAGGTGCTCAACGTCACCGACGGCGCCCCACAGGCCTTCAAACCTGGGGCAGTCATCACCGGCCTGGCCACCGTCGCCGCCCGTGACAGCAGCTTCATCGCCACCTTCGAGGCCATCCCTTATTCGCAAAGCGTGTGCTTTCGCCCAGAACTCAAGAACAAACCCCTGATCGCCGGCACTATCCCCGCGCGCGTAACCAGCAACCAGGCCAACGATGCCTACGCCCATATCGACCTGGAGGGGCGCTACCGAGTGAACTTCCTGTTTGACCGCGACACCTGGACACTCGGTCAGGAAAGCCTCTGGCTGCGCCTGGCCCGGCCCTACGCGGGAGACACCCACGGCCTGCACCTGCCGCTGATCGCCGGCACCGAAGTGGCGGTGGCCTTCGAACAAGGCGACCCCGACCGCCCCTACATCGCCCACGCCTTGCACGACAGCCAGCACGTCGACCACGTGACCTTGCGCAACTACAAACGCAACGTCCTGCGCACCCCAACCAATAACAAACTGCGCATGGACGACACGCGGGGGCAGGAGCACGTCAAGCTGAGTACTGAGCACAGTGGCAAGAGCCAGTTGAATCTTGGGCATTTGGTGGATGGTCAGCGCAAACCCCGAGGCCAGGGCGCCGAATTGCGTACGGATGGCCATGCCGCCATCCGTGCAGGCAGCGGGATCTTCATCAGTGCGGACGCACAGCCCAAAGCGCAGGGCCAGATGCTTGAAATGAGCGCAGCACTGGGCCGGCTACAGCGGGCGGGAGAACAGTTGGACGGGTTGTCGGCAGACGCCCAGGCAGCCCAGGCAGACCCTGCCGATGTAGAGGCCCAGTTGAAGTTGCTCAAGCAAGACCTGGATCAACTCAAGTCGTCCGTGCTGATGTTCAGCGCGCCTGCTGGCGTAGCCATGACCAGCGGCCAGCACTTGCAGTTGGCGGCTCAACACAACCTGATGATCAACGCCGGGGCCGAGGCAGATATCAGCGTGGTCAAGCGGTTGTTTATCGGCGTGGGTCAAGGGATGAGCCTGTTTGTGCGCAAGCTGGGGATCAAGCTGATCGCCAATCAAGGGGCGGTAAAGATCCAGGCACAAAACGACAAGCTAGAGTTACTCGCGCGTCACGGCTTGGAGATCACCAGTACCGAGGACGAGATCCATATCACGGCGAAAAAGAAAATCACCCTCAACGCAGGGGGCAGTTACATCACCCTTGATCAAAGCAGCATCGAGTCTGGGAC
>NZ_LJRZ01000457.1:0-375 GCF_002742485.1 Pseudomonas sp. 2822-17 | reverse complement strand
ATAGTAAAGGGGGTTTGGATTTAAAGAAACTCTCACCTCAGTTGTAAGCGATGATTAATGGCAGAGGAGGGGGGAAGGAAAGCCAAATACAGGGTGGTGGAAAGACAATCATGTCTGGTGAAGAGTTCCTTATTCAAGCACAATCGCATATAAGAAAAGCGCAAGCGCCCGCTAAGTGACGTACGGATTGCCTCTTCCTCTGCTAGTAACTGTGAAATAAAAAAGGACGGCCCCGACTCATCTTACATAATGTAAGGCTGTAGGGACCGTCTTTTCTGTTAAGATGTTTGCTTTAAAGTAGCTTCTACCTCTTTGATACTTTGTAAGCTGTTTGTATTACTTGATAAAATACTGTCTAGTGTTGCAATCAATTCT
>NZ_LJRZ01000456.1:0-316 GCF_002742485.1 Pseudomonas sp. 2822-17 | reverse complement strand
CCAGGTAAAAGTCTTAATGAATTAAATAAAATTCTTGATGAAAAAGATGATTGGGTTGATATTATTGTTACCGATAATCAAATTTTATTTAAAGGGAAAAACATTCTATTCTTCTCACGATTACTAGACGGAAATTATCCTGCTACTAAAAATATGATTCCAACGCATTCAAAAACAAGTGTCACATTAGATACAAAAAAACTAACCCAAGCAATAGAACGTGCATTACTTCTTTCAAGGGATGGTAAAAATAATGTAGTAAACTTAAAAGCGATGGAAAATGGCGAAATGGAGATTACTTCTGTAACTCCTGAGG